>CAZJXP010000002.1:0-28672 GCA_964550175.1 uncultured Methanosarcinales archaeon
TTCGGTTGAAATTCGAGCCTTCCGTGAGGACAATACCCATCGCGCGCGTCGTGTTGTCATCAGCCGACTGGTTGGAAAGTCCTTGCGTCGTGATGCTGTTCAAAGAAAGGGTGTTGTTCGTGCTGTCTCTCAACAAGATGCCGATTGGCGCCAACGTACCATTGGTAATGATGGTATTATTCCTGATGGAACTACTATTCACATTCGTGAAATTAATCGCGATACCGAACGTGCCTTGGCTGTTTCCGTCCTGAATAACGCAGTTAGAAACGTTGATGTTCGTCCTGCCTGTCGCGTTGATGGCGCTGACATTGCCTTCGCCCGAGGTATCGTATGTGATTTTGTATCCTGCGCAATCAAGAGAGATATCGCTCGCGCCGAACGTGATACATGTCCCGGCGCTGGCGATATTAGCGGTCAGCACCGTGTTTGCCGTGATGGTGCCGCTCGCTCCTACGCTGGTGCAAGCGGAATCAGCCAAGGGGGTTTCATCCACATAGAACGAGGTCCAGTGGCTCACGTTGAAGATGATCTTTCCGCCAGAATAGCTTTGTTCCGTGCAGGTGTCCACCGGGCATACCGAGTATGAGTCGACATCGAGCAAATCGTATAGGATGCGAGGGTCAGTGAGCGTTAATCCGTTCAGGGTCAGCGTCGCGTTCAGGTGCATATAGGATAGATTCGTTGAATTCATCCGTATGCGGTTTGATGATATGTTCAACTCCCGGTAGCGTATGTTTGCGGTTTTGTTTATTACAAAAGGCGTCTCGAATCGTATGCTTCCGTTCGGGCTCTCGAACGTGATGTTGTTTATCGTGATGTTTGAGCGCTCGCTCGAGTTGATCCACGCTTCTGCGTTCTTCAGGCTCGTGTTGAACAACGATGTGGCGTTCGAATCTCTGACGGACAACGCATAATTTTCGTTGTTGTTTCCCCCGACAACCGTGATGACTGAATTATTGATTTGCGTTATGTTGACGAATTCAAGCCAGATTCCGCTTGACGGCAGCGTCCCGTTCACGTCAATAAAGCTGTTCAGAATGTAGGCATTTGTCACGTTGCTCTTCAGCCAGATGCCGGTGTTGTTCGACTGGCCGCGAACCGTCACAGTGTTGTTGTCCATGCCGGGGTTTCTGGAGATGTCGTGAAACTTGATCCCGATAAGCCCGGTCGTGCCGAGCGAGAACACAAAATTGTTGTCGAGGGCGATGTTGTGCGAGTTAAATGCGATTTCAACTCCGTACGCGCCGGCGCCGGTCGAGTTAGCAACGACTGTGCTGTTCGTTACGTTCGTTCCGTTCACGCCGGTTGCCAGGTACACTCCTATCGGCCCCGAGGTTCCGTTCGCGTTAACGAAGTTGTTGTCAAGCCAGGCGTTGCTTCCCGTGTCGACGCTCACTCCGCGGACGCCGGTCGTTCCCATGGCATAAATAATGTTGTTCCAGGCGCGGTGGACGTAGCTTGTGGACGTATACTGCAGGCCGAAGTTGCCCGTCGTTGTGCCGTTCGCGATGATGTTGTTGCCGCTGATGTTGCTCGAGTTGACATTCGTGGTGACGATAATCCCTATTGCGCCGGACGTTCCTTGGGCGAGAACCGTGTTATTTTCTATGCGCGCGGTGTTCAGGTTGGTGTCGAGCCTTATTCCGTTGCTTCCTGTCGTCCCGTTCGCGATGATGTTGTTGCCCGCAATGACGTTATTGTACGATGTCGTGGTGATTTGGATTCCTCTCGATGTCGCGCCCGTGCCGTTCACCCAGATGCTGTTGTTTGTAACGTTCGTGTTGTTGATTCCCGTGGTCAGAACGATGCCGGTGCCGGTCGTCGACGTGTTCATGTTTATGATGTTGCCAGAGATCTGCGCACTGCTCGCGGTGACGACGCCGATGCCGAACGTGCCGGTCGTGCCGTACACGAAGATTGAATTGTTGAAGATGTTGTTGGCGTAGGAGGTTGACGTGACTTGGATTCCGTATCCGCCGCTCGTCGTCCCGTTCGCTATCGCGACGTTGTTCGTGACGTTCGTATCGTTGACGTTGCCCGAGAGGAGGATTCCGATTGCGCCGGTCGTTCCTCGCGAGATGACGGTGTTGTTCGTGACAAGGGCCTTGTTCAGGTTCGTGAGCAGGATGATGCCGCTGCTCGCGGTCGTGCCGCCGTTTACGGTGACGTCGTTGCCGATGAGATCGTCGTTGTAGGAGGTTGTGGTGATGGTGATGCCGCGTCCGGTCGCGCCCGTGCCGTTTACCATGATGCTGTTATTGACGACATTCGTGTCGTTCACGCCCGTCGTGAGGATGATTCCGGTGCCGGTCGTCGTCGTGTTCATGGACACGAGGTTGTTCGAGATGTTTCCGCTCGCGGCGGTCACGTACGCGATGCCGAACGTGCCCGTCGTGCCGAGCACGAGGACGCTGTTGTTGAACACGTTGTTCGCGTAGGACGTTGACGTGACTTCAATGCCGAACCCGCCGCTGGTCGTGCCGTTCGAGATGACGTTGTTGTTTGAGACGTTCGTGAAGTTCACGCTCGTTGTGAGTAGGATGCCGATGGCGCCGGACGTTCCCTGCGCGTTAATGGTGTTGTTGTCGACGATGGTTCCGTTTCCGAGGACTGACGTGATGAGGATGCCGTTGCTTCCCGTCGTGCCGTTCACTCGGATGACATTGCCATCGATTCGGTTGAAATAGGATGTTGTGGTGTCTCTGATTCCGACTGCGGTCGCACCGGTGCCGTTGACTTGAATGCTGTTATTTGTCACATTCGTGAAGTTCACGCCAGTCGTCAGTTGGATGCCGGTGCCGGTCGTCGTCGTGTTCATGTTAATGATGTTGTTGTCGATGTGGGCCGTGCTCGCGGTGGACACTTGGATGCCGAACGTGCCCGTCGTGCCGAGGACGAGTACCGTGTTGTTGCGGATGAGGTTGCCGTACGACGTCGTGATTGCTTCGATACCCATCCCGCCGCTCGTGGATCCGTTCGACAGCACGTCGTTGTTCTCGACATCCGTGTCGTTGATGCTGGCGGAGAGCAGGATGCCGATGGCGCCAGACGTTCCTTGGACGGCGACCCAGTTGTCCTTGATTGTGTTCAGGAATCCTATGGAGTCGATGCGGATGCCGTTGTTGCTGGTGGCAACTGTAAGCGCTCTTGACGCGACGTAGACTCGGTTGTCGGTGATGTTGGTCATGTGCGACGACGCCGTGAACTGGATGCCGTAGTTCGTGGTGTCGTTCCCGCTCACCGTGATGCTGTTGTTCACGATGGTGGTGTTCAGCACCGATGTCGAGCCGAAAATACCGACGTTGCTCAATGTGCCGTTCACGGTCAAGATATTGTCCTTGATGATTGTGTTGTTGACGAATGAAATGAGGCTGATGCCTCGGTTGGCGTTTATCGTGCCACGCGTGTTGATCGTGTTGTTGATGATGCTCGTGTTGACCACGTTCAGCAAACGGATGCCGATGATTGAGGTGTTCGTGCCGTTCGTGTTGATGGTGTTTCTTGTAATGTTGATTTGGCTGGTGTTGAACGCGAAAATGCCCCAATTATCCCCTTTTCCATTTGTTGTAATTGAGTTGTTATCTATGGTGTTGTTGTGGCCGTCCTTCTGTATGTTGATGCCCATATTCAAGTCCGTGCCGTTCGTGCGGATAGTGTTCCCGGAGACAGTATTCTGCATAGATGTCTGGTTGAGGTACACGCCGAAATTTCGGGTTCCATTGCCGTTGATGTCAATCGAGTTATTCGAGATGAGGTTCCATGACGCGCCCTGGAGGAAGACGCCGTAGCTCATGTTCGTCCCGTTCGTGATGATGGAGCTGTTCAGGATGTAGCTGTTGTTCGTGTTCGTGAAGTTGATGCCGATTCCGAACTCGCCGCGCCGGTTGCCGTCCTGCATGAAACAGTTCTGGATTGTGATGTTGTTCCTGTTCTGCGCGACGATTGCGCTGGCGTTTCCCGCGCCGCTCGAGTCCCAAGTTATCTTGAACCCGGCGCAGTCAAGCGTGACGTTGCTCGCAGTGATCATCATACAGTTGCTCACGTTCGAGACGTCCCCCGAGAGAACATAGGTTTCACCTAATGCGCTCAGGTTGTTGCAGGTTGAGATGGTTGTCGTCGCCGCGGTCCTGAATCCGGCCGCTGACGGGGTCGATGCGACGATCGCGGCGGTGATTGCTGATTCGTTTGTTTCTGTTGTGACAGGTTCTGGCGCGATTGTCGGCGCAGTGATTATGGCGGGCTCGGGAGCAATCGTCGGAGCGGGTTCTGCCGAATGCTCAGTTTCGGGAGTGATTTCCGGCGCGATAACTTCAGGCGCACTATCTATAGGACCTGGCTCTTCGATAGGGGTCTCGATGACTGGCTCTGCTGAGAACATTCCTGTTGGGGTCGAGGTCTTGAGCCAATGATAGAAAGAAACCAAGGAATCAGGGACTCCCCAACCGAGCGCGTTCGTGCTGCTACTGCTGCTGGGGGAAACTCCCTCAGAAACAGCCGGCTGACTGAAGAGTCCAGTGATGCCTGGTCCCAAAAGGAAAGTGAATGCAAGGATGGTGATGAGGGCAATCAAAATGGGTTTGGCGTTGAGCTTGCTGTCGTTAGTGACCTCTTTACCGCCCAGATTGGAAGAGTTGGCTCGATTCTGAATATCCTTATGGCCGAAACGCGACAAAACGGGGCGGTAAAAAGTGTTCGGGGTTGTTGGAGTATGCTGCTGCGTCCAGTAATTTTCCTGATTTGCGAGCGCATGGACCCTATTTGTCAAATCATAAGCCAAGTCTTTCGCTTCAGGCGAGGCGTTCGTGTTGAGGATTGACTTGTAGTGCGCTAATAGGAACGGATACTGCTCCTTGGCGTGCGCTTCCGATGTCAGCGCTTTAGCTACACAAACGTCAAACGTTTCCGCGAGCCTTCTAGGCACGCTCCCAAACCCACACACTTTTTTTATCATTCCGTCTCTTTATTACCTATTTAAATCACTTTCTCAAGCTCTCTTTGATCTTAATTATGGGCCAGCCCGCTTTCATCAACAGCTGCCTGATTTGCTCCGTCGAGTAGCCCTTCGCTCTAGCGTTCGCGACGTATTCCTCTAACCCTGATTTCGGCAAATTTGGCTTTCTTAATACGATTCTTGTGATGACATAGATCGCGATGAGCGCGTTGAACACGATGATGGCGAACAGTCCCGGCCCGAACCAGCCCTTCTTGGTCGTATCGAGCAAATCTATCTTGAACTCGTTCATCGCGGAGCCGTCAGGATACGTCAGCGTGATTGCCGCGTCGTACGTGCCTGCGGTGAGCTTCGTCGCGTCGAAGTGGGTCTTGATTCCGACATTGTCTCGCGGGGCGAGGTCGAACTTCTCGCTCGCGAAGCTGGCTTTTCTTTCGCCATCTTGCGAGACGGCCACGGAGGCTGTGACGCCGTTCAGCTGGCTGTTCCAGTCGCTCTGCACGTCGAACGTGAACGCGTTGATTTCGCCCGCCTTGAACGTGGTGTCTGAGCGCGAGATTGAGGCCAGCGGAACGCCAACGGAGAACTCCTTTGTGATGATGAGCGTCCCTTCATCGTAGGCGATTGCGGCGGTTGCTGTGTAGATGCCGTTCTTCAAATTGTTGATGGGGATTTGTTGGGTGAAGTCTGCGCTTTCCGCGATTTCTAATGGTTTTGCTATCATGTCGACGCTCGCGATTGTTCCCGTTGGGTTGGAGATGGTGATTTGCGGGGCGACATTCGCGACGCCTAATGACCCGATGTTCTTTACTTTTGTCGTGACGCCCAATGCATTTTCTTCCACCTTGATGTCGATTGTCGCCCGGATGTGCTTCTCAGGGATTGCGACATTCACGTAGATGGTGAACGCTAATTGTATCTTTGCGGTTAATGCCCCTTCTGGTGCTTCGATATCCTCTTCTATCAATATTTTTCCGATGTGTTGGCCTGGCGAGAGCTTCTCTGGCAAGGTGATGGAGTAGGGGATTGAGGTCTCTTGACCTAATTTTATGTACTCGCTTGGGAGTGTGATGTATTTCGCCAACTCTCCGTCGGCTATGAGTCTCGCTTGGCCCACTTCTTCCGGGGTCGTTAGGACGACGAACTGGCCTTCCGTTGTTTGGCCTGGGCTGAAGTCTATTCTGTTCAGGGTTGGACGGAGGCCGAAGGCGGATACGTTGCTGGAGAGTAAGATGAGGAGGAGGAAGGCGAAGCTGAATTGCAGTATGCGGCGCTCGTGGCCGCTCTGAGCGCCACGCGCCGCACGGCCGGTCGAATTTATTCCGTTACCGTTTGTTCGCTCCTGCGTGACCTTTTTACCGCCAAGATTGGAACGTTCGTCAGCGTAGGAAGTCTCGTTCTTTTTTCCACTAGTCTCAATTTGCATCATGGCACCCTGAACGTCACTGTCGCGTTCCTCAATCCAAACGGCTCGTCCAACGGAACCGTGATGTTGACGTCTACTCTTGCGTCATCATGCTCGTCCGTCCAATTGAGGTCGACGATGTCCATCCTGCTGCTGGTGAGTGAGAAGTTCGTCCAGTTCAGCGTGCTGTTCGAGCTGTTGAACGCAAAAGATTCGTTAATTCTGGCTTTGAAGCGGTAGTTGGCCGTCGGATAGTCCACGCTCGGGCCGAGGAATAATCTCGTACTGGTCACGCTGACGTTGATAGGCATATTTCCGTCGCTTTGCAGCCAGAAGGCTCTCGGAGATTCGTCGACCGTGTCGTTTTGCTGTCCTAATGACATGTTGCCGAAGTCTATGTTTCGGATGGGTAGGCTGAAGTTAATCAGGCTCTGGAGCGTGAAGTTCGTCGCGTTGCTGTACGGACTGAACTGCGCGCCGTCGTACGCGATGACGCGCCACCAGTACGCTCGGTCGGTTTCAAGCGTGAAGTTGATGGTGAAATTCGTTGAGTTCGCGTTTGCCAAACTCGAGATATTCGTTCGATTGAAGACGATGCTGCCGAATCCTATGTCGGTCGCGATTTCGAGAGAATAGTTTACCGCGACGATTCCTCCCGTGCTGTTGCTCCAGTTAAAGTTCGGAGACCTGTCGGTGATGTTGCTGTTGTTCGCCGGGTAGAGGTTTATTGGAGCGGAGAGTCCCGTTACGGTGACGTTGTTGCTGCAGAATTCAGTTCCGTCAACGATGTTGTCATTCGGCGTGACACAGGCGTGCCAGACGTCTCCGGCAGAAGTTTCTTCCTTTGTTATGATCGTGCTACGGTTGCTGTAGATAGCGAAGATCTGCTCCGAGCTCAGACTGCGGTTGAAAATCTTGACGTCGTCGATGGAACCGTTCCACAACTGCGTCGTGTGACCCCAGCCGATACGGAGCGAATTTACGTTTGACGCGGGGAGCGTCGGGGTGGCAGTGGTGGTTTCCAGAACTCCGTTAATGTATATCATGATGTGGGTTCCGTTATAGACTCCAGTTGTGTGATACCATGTATCTCTCGCCCAGACGGTGGTTGAGACGGCATCCATGTTGCCCGCGCAACCGCTTCCGTTATTTATTTCAAAATTCATCCGTCCGCTTGCGGCGGCCAAGAAGAACGCATAGTTCGTCGTGCACGTTCCGCTGCTTCCTTTGCTCAATACCGTTTCATAAGACTCGATTGTCGAGTTCACGTGTTTTGCCCAGGCCATCACGGTGAATCCGCCTGTCGTGTTGAAGTCCAGCGATTCGTTGTCAGGGATCTCAACGTATTCTCCTGAGCCGTTGAATTGGAATGCGCCACGACCGTCCACGCCCCCGGTCGAGTTGTAGATGGCGGTGATGACGCTCGCGTTGTTCCTGAACGGAGTGTAGTCTCGCACGGCGGACTCATTGGTCGCCCCCTCGAACGGCATGTTGAGCGTCATGATCGAGACATTGTTGACGAACCAGTTCGTGATGTTCTTGACATGTTGATTGTCAATATCTGTTACGTTGAGGTAGAGCGTCAGGTTTTCGTTCGTGTTGTTCGTCGACGGATTGGTCGTGTTGAGGATTGCGCTCGTTATGTTCGGGGCGGTGTTCAGTATCGTGACGTTATTGCTGCAGAACTCGACACCATCAACGAGATTGTCATTCGGGGTGACGCATGCCTGCCAGATGTCGCCGACAAAGGTCTCATTATGAACGATGACGCTCCTGTTGGCGTACCACGCCCAAATCTGGTCCGAGGTCAACGCGCGGTCGAAGACGGTGACTTCGTCAATCGAACCGTTGATGTTCTGCGCCGTCGTGCCGGAAGTTCCTCCAACACCAATGATTGACGAGGGCGTCAACACGGATTGCTTGAGATCTATGTCCGTGTGGGTCTGGTTAAGCTGGCCGTTCAGGTAATAATAACCGGTGTCGCCATTAAGCACATACGTGACAAGCGTCCAGTTGCGGAGTGGCGGCGGGTTCGTGAACGAGCGGCTCCTGAATCCAGTCGTGTTATACCACCCGATTTGGTTATCCATGAAATAGAGCAACGCGTCCGTTCCTCCGCCGATGCGGATGATGTTTGCTGCCCGATGGCTGCCGAGCTTCACCCATGCCATCACGGTGAGATTTGTCGTGTTGAAGCGCGGCTTTTGCGCGATGGTTCCCACATCGATAAATTCTTCCGTCGTCGAGAGCCCATTGAGCTGGTAGGCTCCTCTTCCATCATATCCGCCCGTCGTGTTGAAGAACGGCGTTCCGTTCGTGGTGTGCAACGTCCCGTTTATTCCGGTCGTGTAATCCTTCGTCGAGGTGTTCGTGCTCGAGCCGTTCTCGAACGGCATCTGCACAATCGCGATCGGCATGAACCCGGTGCCGTTCCACTCTTTCCAGACCGTTATGTTTTTCACGTGGTCGATGTCCGCATCCGTCACGTTTAGGTAGAGCGTCAGGTTCTGACTGGTGTCGTTCGTCAACGGGTTCGTCGAGTTCAGGATCGCGTTGGTGACGTTCGGCCTGTCATTTTCGCTCGCGCTGTAGTTCGTCCAGTGGCTCACGTTGAACTTGAATACGCCACCCTCGTAACTGTTGACGGTGCACGTGTCGGCCGGACAGGCCAAGAATAGTCCCGAATCGTAATTATTGACCCTTGCGCGCGGATTCGTGAACGAGAGATTGTTGAGCACGATGTTCGAGCTGACGTTCCAGAACGGATGCGCGAGGCTGCTGACATAGGTATTGTTCTGCGAAATGTTGAACTCGCTCAACCCAAAAGTAATTGTGCCGGTGATGTTGACGCGCTTCGCGAAATTGATGCGTCCGTATTCATTTTCGAGCGTCAAGTTGTCGAACGTATTATTTACGCTGCCGATGGTCGCGAGCTGCATTCCAGCCAAAACCACGTCATTCGTGCTGGTGAAATTCGTGAATACGCCTGAGCCAACCTTGAATGCGTAATTATCGGTCGTCTTGTTGCGCGTGGTGATGTTGTTGCCATAGGAACTGATGAATGTCCCGCCTTGGATATTTATTGCCGCGCTTGTGCCACCGCCGCTTGGCGATCCGCTGATATTTATGAAATTGAGCGAGATATTTACATTGGTCGCGTTTCCTAAGCAGCAGCTGATTCCTGAAACCGTCGCGGATGGAGCGTGTGCGCTTGCGCTGATGTTGTTGAGCGTAATGGTGACATTTCCGATTGTGACCGACGAGCTGATTCCAACGGCCGGTCCGACCGTTCCGGTAGCGAGAATTTCGTTTCCAATGACCGTGGAAAACGAAGGCAGCCCCGCGATGCCGATGGGAACTTGCGTCCCGCCAATGAGCATGGTGTTGTTGGCGATGAGCATCTGCAGGACATTGGATATGCTGATGCCGATTTGCGATACCGTTCCGCCGGTGCGGATGATGTTGTTCGTGATGTTGATGTCCGTTATGTTGCCAACGCCCGTTTGGCTGATGAGCTTGATGCCGGCATGCCCGCCTGCGCTACCGGTTGCGTTGATAGTGTTGTTGTTGATGCTGATGCCGGAGCCGACCCCATTCGAGACACCCGTTATCGCGATGCCCATGCCGCTGCTTGAGTCGTTCGTGATGATGGTGTTGTTCCTGATGAGTCCGATCGTGACATTCGTGTAGTTGATCCCGACCGTGTTCGACTGCGAATTGTTCCCGTGCAGCGAGCTGTTGTCAATAATGAAACAGTTCTGCACCGTAATGTTCGTTTTATGGATCGCGCTAACCGCTGAGCCGTTGCCTTCCCAGAATATCGTGAAGCCATCGCAGTTCAGATTGATGTTTGACGCGTTCGTTATGATGCAGCCGCTGTCGCCCGTCAACGTCGTGCTTGCGTTGATGTGCATGCAGGGGCTTGGGGCGACCTCCTCCCGCAACGTGTAGTTCGTCCAGTGGCTCACGTTGAACGTGAAAATGCCGTTGGTGTAGTTCATTTGCGAGCAAGTATCCGCCGGGCAAGCGACGTACTGCGTGTCCAGATTATTCATCCAAATCTCGGGCAGGACGAACGTGATGTTGTTCAAGACGACGACCGAGCTCACGTTCAACGCGGGCGTAGCTTCGCTGCGGAAGAACGAGATGTTTTGCGTGATGTTCTGGCTGGTGATTACGTTCGAGAACGATCCGGTGATGTTCGACGCGGGAACAAACGTTATCTTTCCGAAGCGGGCTTCCAATGTGAGATTCTTGAATGAGGTGTTCGCCGCGGCGCCTTGGCTCAGTATCTGCAGATCCGTGCTAATGAAATCGTTCGTGCTCACCAGATTTCCCGAAGTCATCAGAATCGCGGCGTCCGTGCCTGCCGCAATTGGTCCTTTCGTGAAGTTGTTTCCCACGGAGGCGTGCGAAACGTCAATAGTCGTTATGCTGACGCCGCGCAACGTGCTCGTCGTCGTCGGGCTCAGGTTAATGTGGTTGAACGACAGGTTCAGCGACACTTTTCCGCTCGTTTCAGAGATTCCAATGACGGTCGCTGCCGTTGAGCCCGTGAGGCTGAGGTTGTTCCGCGTGATGTTTGCCTGGCCTTCGCCGTCGCTCACGGTGATTCCCGTGATGGTCGCGCTGGTCGTCGCGCTGAGCACGTTGATCCTGTTCCCTATAACGGTAGACGCCGCCGTAAGCGAGGTGATGCCAGTGAGCGGGGTGGTTCCGGTCACGAAAAAGGTGTTATTTTCGATGAGCGTTTGTTTCGTGTTTGTGAACGAGATTCCCGTCAGGGTGGTTGTGCCGCCGGTTTTGAGGATGTTGTTTGTGATGTTGATGTCGGTGTTGTTGCCATTTGACGTGGGGTTTGCCAAGAGCTTAATGCTGGTGTGGGATGAGGTGCTTCCGGTCGCGTTGATGGTGTTGTTGTTGATGAAAATACCCGTGCTGAGCCCATTCGCGATTCCTTGAATGACGATTCCATTGCTGCTCGAAGTGGCGTTTGTCAGAATGGTGTTGTTCTGGATGAGCCCGACCGTGACATTCGTGAAGTTGATTCCGGTCGTGTTCGTCCTCGATGTGCTGTTGTCGAGGATGAAACAGTTCTTCACCGTGATGTTCGTCTGGTGCGTCGCATTGATCGCCGCGCCGTCGCCCATCCACAGGATTGTCTTCCCGTCGCAGTCAAGCGTCAGGTTCGAGTTTATGATGCTGAAGCAGTTGCCCGTGCTGTTGACGCTCACGTTCAGCACCGTCGTCTTCGTGATTTCGCCGCAGGTGGAGTTCGCGAGCACGCCCGGAACCTCGTTCATCGTCACGTTGTTGCTGCACACTGTTGCGCCGTCAATGATTGCGTCGTTCGGCGTGACGCACGACTGCCAGACGTCGCCGGCAAACGTGTTTCCTGAGACAATTACGTTGCTCAGGTTCTGATACATCGCGGAAATCTGCGCTGCGGACAACGTGCGATTGAACACTTGCACGTTGTCGATGGTCCCATTCCACTTCGGCCAATAGCCCAGACCGCATGTGCTGTCCATGTTGCCGATGCGCTGAGCGCTGCTGAAATCAAGCAGGATGCCCTCGTCGCGTTTCTCGCTCTGGTTGACAGCGCCATCAATGTATAACGTTACGTTCGTGTCATTTTTGTAGGTGACGGCGACGTGGTGCCACTGGTTCGCAGAAATGGTGGGAGCGTAAAGCGTTCTTTGGTTTCCTGTCGAGTTTGCGTAACTGATAATGATATTGTTCGCCCCCTCCTTTGCGATGTAGAGCTTAGAATCGCACAGTCCGTAGATTGTTTCCCAATTCGGGCTGAGCGCATTGAGGTTGAACCAGGCAGAGACGGTTATGCCGTTCGCGAAATTCGTCTGCATATTCGAAATGGTAATGTTGCCGCTATCATCCGCGCCGTTGAACAGGTAGGCTCCGCTGTTCGCATAACCGCTCGTAGGATTCCATATTGTTCCGGAGACGGCGCCATTCACACGGTATGTCGAATAATCTTTCGTGAACGTGTCGTTGCTTCCGCCCTCAAACGGCATATTCAATATCGCGATCGACGAGAAGTTCGTCCCGTTCCACAACCGCCAGTCCGTGATGTTCTGGACGGAGTCGTTCTCGAAATCAGACACGCCCGAGATGTAGACCGTCAGGTTCTGGTTCGTGTCGTTCGTCAACGGGTTTGTCGTGTTGAGGATGACGCTTGATATTGATGGAACATTGTTGAGAATGGTGATGTTGTTGCTGCACACTGTTGCGCCATCAGTTATTGCGTCGTTCGGCATGACGCACGCCTGCCAGATTTCGCCAACCGAGGTCTCGTTCTTGACGATGGTCGAGAGATGTCTTGAGCCGTTCGTCTCAAGGTAGTGCTGCCGTATCTGGTCGCGCGACAACGAACGGTTCAGCACGACGATTTCGTCGAGCGAACCCGAATAATAGGATGAAGATGAGCCGATGAGGAAATCAGACCAGCCTGAGATGCTGCTGTAGCTCGAGGCGCGGGTGGCCGCCAACACGCCGTCAACAAACAGCTTCATTCCGTCGATGTTCGTCGTTCCGTCCCAGGTGTAGCCTATGTGGTGCCAGACGCCGCTGCCGACGGCAGCGTTGACGTTGTTGCCTCCCGTCTGAAGGTAGCAGTATACCGTCGCGCCCAGATGGTGCGTGCACTGATAGTTGTCTATGCCCGTTCCGACTAAGCCCGCGTCTGATCCGGATGCTGCCGTGTTCATCCAGAACATCATCGTGAACGCGCCCGCGATCTTAAGGCTGTCATCCAGGCTCAGGTTGATGAAATCATCCGTGCCGTCGAACGTGTACGCCCCTCCGAAAATACCGGATGCGTTCCAAATGGGCGTTTTGCTCGCGTTGCCGGACCCGAGGGTTCCGTTGTTCTGGAACGTTGAGTAATCGCGGATGGCTTTTGTTGCTGCGCTCACCGTGTTTGTCTCAAACGGCAGGTTAACGACCGCGATGGACGTGAAATTGGCGCTTCGGTACAGCCGCCAGTCCGTGATATTCTCCACCTGGTTGCCATCAGCATCGGCAGCGCCGATGACGTACGCGGTGAGGTTCTGGTGCGTGTCGTTCGTCGAGGGCTTCGTCGTGTTGAGGATGACGCTTGAGATTGTGGGGGCAGTGTTCGTGTACAATTCCTGCGTCGAGAACGTCGTCCAGTGGCTGACGTTGAACTTGAACACGCCGCCCGAGTAGCTCGTGTTCGTGCAGACGTCGGCCGGGCAGATGCCGAACGAATTTGTATCAGTGTAATCAACAACTGCTTGCGCGTCCGTCCAGCCGAGATTGTTCAGGACAATGTTCGCGCTCGCGTTGAAGAACGTGAGGTTCGAACTGTTCAGGAACGCGGTGTTGTTCGAGAGATTGTATTTGAATGCGGTAAAGTTATGGATGCCGGTGATGTTGATGCTTCCCGGGAAACGTATGCTTCCGTTTGCGCTTTCAATCGTGAGGTTGACAAACGTCGCGTTCATCTCTTGCGTGTTTGAACCGTAGATGTTGCTTCCTGCGCGCACAATAGTGTTTGTCGCGGTGAAGTTCACCGAGGCGCCGATGCCGAATGCGAACGAGTGCCCTGCCTGGCCGTATATTGAGATGTTGTTGTTGTCCAAAGTATGATTTGCGCCAAGTTGCGTGAACGAGATGCCTCCTGCCGGACCTGTTCCGAGTCCGGTCGACACGACAACAAGATTGTTGTTCGAAATGTTTATCTTGTGCTGCACCGAGGGAATGATTCCTAAAGCCCGAACGCTGTCAATCGTTCCGTTCACCGTGATGTTGTTGAACGAAACGTTGCTTCCTTCGCCGCTTTGCAGCGTAATTCCCGAAATTCCGCTTGTTGATGTCACATAAATGGTGTTGTATTTGATGTTCGACGAAGCCACCCCGCTGATGCCGATGCTCGTTGATGTCCCTCCAACGAATATGGTGTTGTTGGTGATGTCGAGCTGTTTCGTGTTTGCAACAACAATTTCTATGCCTTTGTTGTCCGTGGTTCCGCCGGTGCGAAGGACGTTTTGAGTGATGTTGAGGTCAAACGACGCACCGGTTGAAGGGGTTAGCCGAATCGCCCGTTGGCTGCCCGCGCTTCCGGTTGCGTTGATGGTGTTGTTGGTGATGACAATCTTCGAGCTTGCGCCATTTGAAACCGAGTCGATTTCAATTCCGACTGCTTGAGAGGTTGCGTTCGTCAGGATGGTGTTGTTTCTGATTAATCCCGTCGTTACGTTCGTGAAGTTGATCCCGCGCGTGTTGCTTCCTATTGTGCTGTTGTCGATGATGAAACAGTTCTGGATGGTGATGTTCGTTTGGTGAGTTGCGTTGATAGCCGCGCCTTCGCCATCCCAGAAGATAGTCTTGCCGTTGCAGTCAAGCGTCAGGTTGCTCGCAATGATGCTGAAACAGTTGCCGGTGCTGTTGACACTTTGATTCAAGACAGTGTTCTGCGTGATGACGCCGCACGAGGAGTTCGCGGGGGCCGTTGCAGTGGTAATGGTCATGTTGTTACTCAGCACCGTAATCCCATCATCATTCAAATCATTCGGCGTCACCGCAACTTGCCAAATATCATCTAATTCTGTTTCGTTCTGGTCCAATTCCGTGCGATACTTGCCTATTCGTCCGTCATCATACATCGCCTGGATTTCGGACGCGTTCAAAGAACGGTTGAGGATCATGACATTATCGATTGCGCCCTTCCAGTTTCTGCCCGACGCTTCCGCGTTCGCGCCAATCTGCACGGCTGCGCTGTTTGCAGAAATTGAGCCGCTGCGCGTCTGCGTCGCGACCAACGAGCCGTTCACGTACAGCTTGCTTTGGGCGCCATCATACGTGCCAACCACAAAGTACCACACGTGATGCGCAGGAACGACTGTTGAGCTTGCGCCGCTACCGCTTACCCCCGTCATTTCAAAGTTAAACCCGTTCGGTGCTCCGCCTGGACAATATCCTGTGTCGCCGCACAAGTGCAGACGGTACGCCGTATCCCCCTTGGTGACAATAGCTTCCCATGCATCGTACGACGTTGTTTCGTGCAACACCCAGGCGGCCACCGTGATGTCTCCCGTGATATCTAATGAAGATGAGTCTGGAACGTTGATGTAATCATTCGTTCCGTCGTAAATGTAGGTTCCACCGATGATTCCTGAATTGTTCCAGTCAGGCGCGCTACCCACTAACCCTCCGCCAAGCGTCGCGTTGTTGCCGTACGTGCTGTAGTCGCGGATGCCGCCGGTCGCAACAGAATCATTCCGCGTATCAAACGGCAAGTTCAATACGGCGATGGAAGTAAATCCTGAACTCGTATATTGACGCCAGTCCGTGATGTTAACAACACGTGCGCTGTCCGTATCGGAAAATCCGTTGAGGTACAACGTCAAATTGTCCGTCGTCGTGTTGGCGCCCGTCGAGTTCAAAATCGCCTGAGTTATCGAAGGCAGAACGGTGTGATTAATGGTAACGTTGTTGCTAATCGTAGTTGCGCCGTCAAGCAAACCGTCATTCGGCGTCACCGCGACGACCCAGATGTCGTCACGATGCAGCGCATCCGCGTGCAAGGTCAAGTCAGAATGTCCTGCCGCTCCTTCAAGATAGTGCGTGAGCACTTCATTCTCGCTGAGCGTGCGATTGTAAATACGCACGCCATCAATCTGGCCGTTGTAGTACTCCGTGCCGAGCTCGAAGTTACCACCCATGGTGACACCTGATGTTGTGCCGGTGATGTTGCCGTTCTTCAGCGCAGTATTATTCAGCACGCCGTTGACGTACAACTTCATCCGGTTGCCGTCATAGGTTCCTATAAGATGTATCCAGGCGTTAGCAGTAATTCCTGCAGTTGAGGCAACTGAAGTGCTTGAGCCGCCGCCGCCCGTCGCAAGCTCGAATTGAACCGTGCCTGACCCGCCCGTTCGCACCAAACCATACGCATTATACGGGTCAGCCCCACCCGCAATTGCCTTGGAAACGATACGATCATACTCGCCTGTCGTTGCTTCCGACGACCGTATCCAGGCTTCTAACGTCAATTCAGGGCCAGTAATGTTCAATGCGGAGCTGTTCTTCACGAAAAGTATGTCGTTTGACCCGTCAAACTGGTAGCTGCCACCCATGATTGGCATGGATGAGTTCCAGATTGGCTTTCGCGTATCCGCGCCCAAGGTTATATTGTTCAGGAACGTGGAATAGTCGCGCACCAAGAAATCATTCGAGCTGCTGATGTTCGTGTCGAATTGGGCGTTCAAAATTGCGTCCGACACGAATGTGTTTACGACATATTTCCTGAAATCCGTGATGTTCCGTACGATATCGCCGTCACCGTCCGAGACACCACTTATCAACACCGTGAGATTCTGGCTTGTGTCATTCTTTGACGTGTTCGTCGAGCTGAGAAGGAGGCTGCTGACTGTCGGAGCCGTATTCACGGCCATTGCGCCATAGCTCGTCCAGTGGCTGACGTTGAACAGCAATCGTGCCGCGGACGAGGATTGTGTCGTGCACACATCCGCCGAACAGGAGTCGTACGAGCCGTCATCTTCAAAGTCCGCGCCGGGCACGGGAACAACAAAACCAAGGCCTGAAATTTCGAGATCAATTATCGCGCTGCTGTTGAGCCAGCTCTGGTTCGTCGCGTTCAGACGCGCGCGGTTCAGGCTTATGTTCAGGTTCGACAGGTTCACGCTGCGCGTGCCGTTAAACGGTAATCTCAAGGGGAAACGTATGCTACCGTTCGCGTTTTCGAATGTCGTGTTGGTGAAGTTCGCAAAACTGCTCGGGCTCGCGATAATCCAGGTCGTCGAGTTCGAAAGTATATTGTTTGTGAAATTTGTGTTGTTACCGCCCGCGATCGTGATTGCGGTGCCGTTAGTCGAGATGTTGTTTCCTACAATCGAGTTATTGTCCGCCGTTGTTGATATGTACAAAGTCCCGGCTATGCTGTTGTTCGTGATGTTCGCGAACCCAACTGACGCGCCTAATGTGAGCCCGCTGCTCAGGCGGTTGTGCTCAATAACGGTGCCAACCGCGCTTGCGGGGGAGACCCCGCCGGTGCCGACAGTTATTCCGCCAGTGATGTCATTTCGGATGAGTCGGTGGTATGAGATGTTGTTTCCTGACAGTATAAAATAGTAAAACAGGTCGAATCCCCCGTTCATCGTGTTGTTTTCGAACACGTGTTCTGGGGCGTTCCATAATCCTACGCCGCCCACTATGTTGTTGTTCGTGAAATTGTTCCAGCGCGACCACGGGTTCGAGGAGTATACGCCAAACGTCCCATCACAGCTTGCTTCGGTGGTGTTTATGCTATTATTGTTGAACAGATTAAATACGGATGCGTCAATTCCGATATTGTAAATGGCGATTGAAACAAATGAGCCTCCGGGATTATCAAAAATGGTGATGATGTTACTGGTGAAATTGTTCCTCGAACCGTTTGTAAGATAAATGCTGTACCCGCTGCAGCCCTCGGCCTGAGTTTTGAATGTGTTGTTCCAAATCGTGTTGTTATCCGCGAGACTGCTCAGTCCAATCGCGACAGAGTTGTTTGTCAGGATGTTGTTTCCTGACACGTTCAAGAACCCTGATGCCTTTTCAATCATGATTCCGTAGCCGCTACCGCTCGCGCCGCCAAGGATTTGTGAAATGCTGTTATTGCTGATTTCGTTTCTCAAACTATTGACTCGGTTTATGATGCCGTAGTTGTTCGTCGTGCCGTTGACGACGATCGAGTTGTTCACGATGCGGCTGTTTGAAGTTGAGCTGAAATTAATCCCTGCGCTGTTCGCGCCGCTTGAGTTGCCGTCCTGGATGACGCAATTCTTAACAGCAACATTCGTTCTTCCAACTGCCTGCACGCCGTACGCCGCCCCCGAACCAGACGAATCATACAATATCTTGTATCCTGCGCAGTCGAGCGTGACATCGTTCGCACCGATAATCAAGCACGTTCCCGTTCCGGACAGGTCTTCAGTCAGGGTCTTGCTTGAAGTTATCGTTTGTCCGCAGTCCAGGGTTGGATCAATCGTCACGTTCCATGTTTGAGTCTCGTTAGTGATCAATGGATCAGAAATTTTGTTCGCGTAAGCATAAAACTCATACGTATTCGCGCTTCCCGTCGCATTGACGAACCATGTGATTATCCTCGATTCTCCCTGCAGGAGCGTCAGGTTATACCCGTTCGTCACATTTGTGTAGAACGGAGTTGCGGACGGATCCATTGATACGGTTCCCCCTTTGTTGCCCCCCAAAAAGGTAATTGACACGCTGCCGTTGCCGTTATTGCCTCCAGTTACGTTGTAGTGGATCGCTCCCGCGTTAAAAGAGCCTCCTGCGCCGGCGACACCGCTGCTATCCGTTCCGCCGCCGCCGGAATATCCGCCGCCCGCTCCTGACGCTCCTTGGCAGCACCAGTCTCCGCCGCTTCCGCCGCCGAATCCGCCGTCACCAGTTGCTTGGCACGTAGCTCTACTTCCTCCTGTTCCACCGAGACCGAATGCAACGCCAGGACCAGTACCTGCACACGAGGAAGTATTTCCCGTTCCGTTAAGTCCGCCGCCACCTGCTGAGCCTAAACTCGCCGTTCCTCCATTTCCTCCTGAACCGCCAACATAGGATCCTGTTGAACCGGTCGTGCCTGATCTGTTTATCGTTCCTGCTTGACCATTACCTGGAGCTGAGTTACCTCCTCCGCCAGAACCTCCGCCTGCAATGATGAGTGGAGTGTTGTTCGAGTACACAACGAACGTTCCTCCGCCACCACCTCCTGCTTTGTTGCCAGCTAGATCTCCTCCTTGTTGTCCGACCAAAATCTTGAGTTTGTCGCCTGCGGTCAAATTGAATGTGCCGTTCATCTTTGAGCCGTTTCCTCCCACGAAGGTGAGTCCGAGGCCTCCTTTTGCTCCGAATGCCACAATATTGTACGTTCCCGTTGTCGGAACCGTCCAGTTCTGAATTCCTCCGCCAACATCGACAAGCCCATCAAGCGTCGTTCCAGAATACGCTGTGACGCAATTCGCATGGCTTGGCCCCGTCATGCCAGCTGCACCGCAATTCGTGAAATTGTAAACCGTGCCGACAGCCGGATCAAGCGTCACGTTGATTTCGCCGCAATCATCATACGCGCAGGACACGTTCACGGTGACATTGAACCAAGTGTATTTGAGCACGTTAATGTTGGTTAATGGATATACTAAACTCAGCCCGATGTTTGGACCGGGGCCTTGCGCGGCGTAGCTTGTCCAGTGGCTGACGTTGAATCTGAATGTCGTGCCGACATAGTCAATCTCCGTGCAGACATTGGCTGGGCAAGTGTTGTAGTTGTTCGTGTCGGTGTAATCAACGACCGGCCGAGGGTCGCTGAACACGACATTGTTGAGCGTGATTACCGCGCTCTTGTTCATCCACGTGAGGTTCGTCGCGTTCAGGTACGTTCTGTTGTTCGAGATGTTGAGCTTCGTGCTGTTGATCTCGTTGCTCTTGTTCGCCTGGAAGAACGACAGGAGGATGCTTCCGTTGCTCGTCGTGAACGTCGTGTTCGTGAAGTTGTTCTCGGCTGCCGTGTCGTTCACCAAGAACCAAGAATCGTTCGACCAGAACGTGTTGTTCGTGAACGTGTTGTTGGAGCTGCCTAACCTCACTTGCACAAGGGTTGAGCCGCTGTAGAACAGCAGGTTGTTCGTGAGGTTGTTCTTGTAGCTTCGGTACATGTCAATGCTGACGCCGCCTTTTTGCGAGATGTTGTTTTGCCAGATGAAAGAAAAGTTCGTTCCGTCCAGCACGAACCCGTCGTCGCCGCCCGAGCCGACATTGTTTCCCGTGATGTTTATTCCGGTACCGTTAATGAGCGTAATCGCGTCATCCCCGTTTCCGATGAACGTGTTGTTCGCGATGACTGAATTGTTCAGCCACGCGATGCTCAATCCGTCGTTCTGGTTGTCGATGAACGTGTTGTTGATGATGCGGAAGGTCGCGGGACCGCTGGTGGGCACAGTGGAAGTTCCCCTGAACCCCTGGATGCCATAGGACAGCGAGTCCCCGCGCCCGTTTCGGAACGTGTTGTTCGTGATGTTGATGAACCAGCCGGAAACTTCGATGCTGTTGTCAAAGTTGTCCGAGAAGTTATTGTGGCTGATTGTGGTGAAGTTGTTGTTCCCAAGGTCGATCGCGTCATCCGAGTTGTTGATGAAGTTGTTGTTGATGATGGTCGCGTTCCTCACTCGCACGAAGAAGATTCCGTCGCTGAAGTTCGTGATGACGCAGTTCTTGATGGTGATGTTCCCAAGAGAGGATGCGTTTATGCCGTGCTGGTTCGCTCCGCGATTGCCGGTGATGTTGAACCCCTGGCAGTCGAGCGTGAGGCTGCCGAGGGTGGGAGTGAGGCGGAAGCAGCTCGGTTGATCTGTGCTGACGCTGGCGGTTAACTGGTAGGTGTCTCTGCCTGACAGGTTTCCGCAGGCTGAGATCGAAGTCGTTGCGATGCCGAATCCCTGCGTCGCGAACGACGGGGCGGCGACGACGGCGGGCGCGATTATCGGAGTGGGGGCGATGATTGGTTCAGCAGGAGTTGTTTCCAAGGGAGTTATTGTTGGCGTTGTCGGAATTATTTCGGGTTCAGGGGTGATTTCAGGAGCCGGCTCAACAACGGGTTCGATTGGTTCTATGCTCGGCGTTATTTCAGGCGTTGGTTCTATGGTTGGAGTAACTTCTGGCGTCGGCTCAACCGTTGGTTCGGTTATTGTCGTTTCAGCCACGGTTTCGTTTACTATGGTCGCGCCGAACAGTCCCGTCGGTGTCGAGGTCTTGAGCCAATGATAGAAAAAAACCAAGGAATCAGGGACTTTCCAATCGAACGCGTTCGTGCTGCTACTGCTGCTGGGGGAAATACCCTCAGAAACAGCCGGTCCGCTGGAAAGTCCGGTGATTCCCGGTCCCAAAAGGAATGTGAATGCGAGAAGTGCTATGAACATGATTGAGATTGTGGCGGTGACGAAGTGCCGGTTTGTTTCGGAAGTGTGGCGTTCGAAAGGTTTTGGAATGCTTTCTGCGGCGCTCGTGGCGGCTTCGCTGATGCTCGCGCCACGCACTTGAAGGACAACGTCCTTCAGTGCACGAGGACCTTGTCCTCTTTGCGCCGCAACTATCGGTCGAGTTTGACTCGTTACCGTTTCCCCGAACAACTTTTTAACGGCGAATTTTGTCGTAGTGTCGAGTCGCTTAACGTTAAATCGTCCATACAAATCCTGCAATGTCGCGACGTTGAAGGACTTCTGAGGTGCGATTGGCTTGATTTGGGATGAGCGAGTGATTGAAGGTGCTTGAACAGGCTGAGCTGGAGCGACGTTCTGTCTTGTCGCCAACAAGTGTATCTCGGTCGTCTTCGCGTAGTACTTGTTCAGCTCGCTTCGGGAAGCCGAGTGCAGCAGCTCCTTGTAGATGTTCAATAATGAGAGATAGTTCTCCTTCGCGTCCTTTTGGGAGGCTTTCGCTATAGTATAGAGCAGCTCGAACTGGCTCGCGCTCGCTCTATTACCCTGTCCTCTTCCCCCCTTTTCCCCCATTTTTATTTCGCTTTCAACAAGCCCCGCTCGATTACGCTCGCGGGCCACCCTTCCTTCCCCAATTTCTGCCTAATTTCATCTGTCGTGAATCCCATGGCTCGCGCCTTTTTCACGAACTTCGCGACGGAATCGTCCGCTGACGCCGTATCTTCCGGTTTTGCGCGCAGCTTGAGCGCGATGAAGACCACTAACAATCCATTGATGATGAGAAGCACGATGAATCCCGCCGAACCCCACGGAATTACGCTGACGGCGCGCGAGGCAGCAACGCGTGTGTCATAATCCGTGACGCCGACGACTTCTATTGAGAACAGCTCCTCGGCCTGGCCGCCCTCGTACGTCACGATGACTTTCGCGGAATAGGTGCCCTCAGGAACGGACCGCGTGTCGAAGTACGCCGCAATCGGCCGGTTCTCCCCGACATCGAGGTCGAACGGCTCGGAAGTGTACTGCGTTATCTCCGCGCCGCTCTTCAGGATGGTGACTTCCGCGCGCATGTTCCTCAGCGGGGCGTTCCAGTCGTTCGCGACGTTGACGTCAAACACGTTCACTTCGCCTATCTTGAAGAACGTGTCCTGCGTCGTGATGGTGATTGTCGGGTTTCCGATGGCAAAATCCTTGATTATCTCAAGCACGTTCTGGTCGAACGCGAACGCTCCGGTCGCGCGATAGAGTCCGCTCTTCAGCGTTCCGACATCGATGACGCGCTGGAACGTCGCGACGGTCGCGACGGACAACGGTTGTGAGTCGAGCGCGACCGAGGCGATCTTCTGTTCTGCGTCCGTGATCGCAATAGTTGGATTTACCTTCTCGATCTGCTCCAGTCCCTTGTTTTCTACGGTCGCGGTGATTCCGAGCGAGGTGCCTTTCGACTTCACATCGAGCGTTGCCTCGATGTATTTGTCAGGGAACGGCACGTTCACGTTGACCTTGTACGGCAACCGTATCCTTCCGCTGATGCCGTCCGAATCAGGAGAAAGCCCCTGCTCAACGTAGATGACGCCAAGATGCCTGCCGGGCTTCAGCGTTTCGGGCAGCGCAAGGTGGTAATGAATTTGAGTTTCCGTTCCGGTGAGCGTGACGAACCCGCTCGCGAACGAAATGTAGTCGGCTAATTCTTCGGATGGGCTTAATCTGACAATGGTTGTCTCAGGCGTGTCTCGCACGACCGTAAACTGCCCGTCGAACTCCAGCGACGGCGCGAACGCAAGATGTTGTTCGACGGGCTTGATGCCGAATGCGGAGACAAGCGTACTACAGAGGATGAGCAGGAGAACAAAATTAATTACGTTGAAGCGGCTGCGCTCGTGGCAGGCTCGCACTATTGTGCTCGCGCCACGCGCAGCACGGCCGGTCGACTGTTGCTTGTTACCGTTTCCCCGATATAACTTTTTACCGCCCAGATTGGAACGTTTGTTAGCTCCGTCGTTCCCTTTTTCGTTGTAGGATAATTGTCTCATGGTGTGATGCTGAAGTTGACCGTCGTGTTCCTCAATCCGAACGGCTCGTCAAGCGGGACCGTTATGTTCACGTGGATGAACACGGCATCCGACCAGTTTGACCAGTTCAGGTCGTTGATGTCGGTTCGCAAATTCTGGACATTCGTGAAATTCGTGTAGACCGTAGTGCTGTTGCTGCTGTTGAACGCGGTCAATTCGGTGCTGGTGAAATTCACTCGGTACCGATAGTTTGCGGTCGGATAGTCAACGCTCGGACCGACAAAGAGACGGTCGCTCGTGATGGAGATGTTCACCGGCAGGTTGCCCGTGTTCTCGAGCAGGAACGGATACGGCTTTTCGTCTTCGGTGTCGTTCTGGTAGCCCAACGCAGCCGTCGTGAAGTTGACCGTTCGGTTGACGAGCGTGACGGAGAGGAAGCTCTGCACGGTGAAGTTCGTGATGTTGCTCGGCTCGCTCCAGACGCTTCCGTCAAAGGCAACGACGCGCCACCAGTACGTTCGGTCGACATCAAGCGTGAGGTTAATGGTCAAGTTCGTCGTGTTGGCGTTCACGAGCTGGTTGATGTTCGTTTTGTTGAAGAAGATGTCAGCCGGGGCGAAGCTCGAGGTTGTGCTGATGACCAAGGAATAGTTCGGGATAAGGCTGTTATACGTCGTCGAGTTGCTCCAGTTGAAGTTCGGGAAACGGTCGACGATGTTCGTGTCGTTCACGGGGTAGAGGTTCAACGGGCGCGTCGGCGTTGATGCTACGATAGTCTCTTGTATTCGGTAGCTCGTCCAGTGGCTGACGTTGAAGAAGTATTTTGCGCCTGAGGTGGTGAATGCGTTGCAGACGTCGGCAGGACATGTCGTGTAGGTGAGCGTGTCGCCGTAGTCGACGCCGATTTCGGGCGTTACAAAAGTAAGTCCTGTCGTGTCCATGACAATGAACGCGCTCGCGTTCATGTTGCTGAGGTTTGTCACGTTGAGATAGGTTCGGTTGAGCGAGATGTTGAGGGCGGAGGTGTTTATTTCCTGCGAGATGTTCGCCTTGAAGAAGCTGAGTCGGATGCTTCCGTTGCTGTTCGCGAACGTCGTGTTCGTGAAGTTGTTGTCAAGGATTGAGTTGTTGATTGAAATCCAGGAACCATTTGAATAAATGGTCGTGTTCCAGAACGTGTTGTTCGCGCTGCCTTGCCTGATTCTGATGAGGTCGAGGTTTCCGTAGAAGAACGTGTTGTTAGTATAGTTGTTGTTGAAACTCGCGACGACATCAAGATTCTGGCCCGCGCGCTCGGAAACGTTGTTGTGCGATACAAACGAGTCGTTCGTTCCGAACAACAAGATGCCATCGTCGCCGCCCGAGCCGATGTTATTTCCCGTGATGGTGAGCATCGTCGCGTTCGTCAAGGAAAGCGCGTCATCCGAGATGTTCCAGAACGTGTTGTTCGCAATGACGGAATCGTTCAGCCACGCCACGTTTATGCCGTCATTCTGGATGTCGAAGAACGTGTTGTTGATGATCCTGAACGTTGCGGGACCGCTACCCGGAATCGTTGCAGAAGCGCGGAACGTCTGCAACCCGTGCGATGTCGCAGCCCCGCGCGTGTTACTGATAGAGTTGTTCGTGATATTGATGAACCAGCCCGAAATCTCGATGCCAGTGTCCGCGCTGCCGGTAATGTTGTTATGCGTGATGACCGACAAGTTCACATTACTGAAATCAATCCCGTCATCCGTGTTGTTGCCAAAGGTGTTGTTGAACAGCGTCGCGTTCAAGACTCGCGTGAAGAACAATCCATCTGTGAAATTGTACACTTTGCAGTTCTTCACGGTGACATTGTTCCTGCCGGACGAGTTGATGCCGTGGCTGTTCGCAAGCTGGTTTCCAGTGATGCTGAATCCCTGGCAGTCGACCGTGATGTCATTCGCGGTGATGTTCAGGCAGGAAGGTAGAGTTGTTATGACGCTCGCGTTGAGCGAATAAGTCCCGGCCGTTGTAAGCGTTCGACAGGGCGGTTCCTCGGTTGAAAAGCTCGTCCAGTGGCTGACGTTGAACGTGAATATATTGTTGGCAAAGTTTGAGTCTGTGCAGACATCCGCAGGGCATGTGCTATACGTGTCCAGGTCGGAATAATCAACCGCGGAACGCGGGCTTGCGGTGCCGGAAATATTTAACGTCAGGTTCGCGCTTACGTTGAACGCGGAAATGTTCGTTGCGTTGAGCCTGATGCGGTTGCTTGTGATGTTGAGGCGCAACGTTGTTATCTCAAGCGTTCCATTTACATACACGGTTCTCGGATAGGTCACGCTTCCGTTTTCCGTCTTGAATGTGACATTGGAGAACGTCGTGTTCGACAGTCGGCTCTGGTTGAACCAGTGTGCGGGATTCAGATAGGTGTCATTCTGGACGACCGTGCTGTTTGACTCATCGATGAACAAGGCGTAGCTGTTCGTGCCAAGAGCCGTGATAATGTTGCTTCGTGAGGTCGTGTTTGACGCAAACTGCAAGAATATTCCGTGGTTGTCGGTGCTGGTGCCGTTCGCGACGATTCGGTTGCGAGAGATGTTCGTCCGGTCGGATCCTCCGCTTATCCCTATTCCATAATTCTTGGCTATCGCGCCGCGCGTGGTGATGTTGTTATCCGCAATACTGTTCCGGTGCGAAACGTCATGTATCCTCACGCCCATCGCGCCTGCGAAACTGCCTGATGAATTCGTGAAAATGGTGTTGTTCGTTATGTTGTTATCATTGTTGTCAGTCAGGAAATACACTCCGTGGCTGGCTTCGCGGTTTGTCGTGATGCGGTTGTACTCGATGAGATTGAAGTAGTTGGTGAACGCGAAACCGATTCCGTAACTGCTGCTGCCGCCGTTTGTCGTGATGGTGTTGCGAGTCATCACGTTGTTGTTCGCATTGAACAACACGATGCCGTAGCCCGTGCCCGTCCCGCCATAGGTTAAGATGGTATTCGAGTCAATGGATACGTTTCGCGCGGTGGTGCTGATATCGATGCCGTGGTTATCCGCGCCGCTCGAAGTGGCCGTAATGGTGTTGTTGAATGCGCTCACGTTGCCGACAGTTTCTGCGCGAAGGCCGGTGACGCTTGAGCTTCCGTTCACCCAGATGGTATTGCCGGTTGCGTTGTTCAGGCTCGCCGTGCTGACAAAGTAGAGCCCGTAATTGGTCGTGCTCGAGCCGATGATTGTGATCGAGTTATTATCAACAAGGTTATTGAGTGAGGTGCGGAACAGCAGTCCATAATTACCGCTTGTGCCATTCGCGATGACGGTGTTGTTGCGGAAGACGCTATAATTAGTGTCAGTTGCGTTGATGCCTATGCCGGATGCGCCATTGAGATTGCCGTCTTGGATGAAGCAGTTCTTGACGGCAATCCCGGTTCGGTGCTCTGCCGTAATCCCTGCGACATTGCCTGAGCCTGACGTGTCGTACGTGATCTTGTACCCAGCGCAGTCAAGCACTGCGTTGTCGACCCCGAACGTCAGGCAACTGCCCGTGCTCGTGAGGTCCGACTCGAGGACTGTGCTCGACGCGATGGTGTCGCCGCACGCCAACGGCTCCTTTGCCGCGAAGCTTGTCCAGTGGCTGACGTTGAACCTGAACACTCCGCCGGCGTAGCTTATTTCCGTGCATGTGTCGGCGGGGCAATAGCTGTACAGGTCGAGATCTTCATAGTCCACGGCCGGCTGCGGGTTTGAATGGGTTATTCCGTTGAGCGTGATGAACGCGCTGCGGTTGAACACGGTCAGATTGGTCGCGTTGAGCCAGGTCCGGTTGAGTGAAACGTTTAGGTTTGACTCGTTGATTCCGATGGTGCCGTTGAGGTGGATTTGGTCAGGGAATCGCACGTTGCCGAGCGTATTCGCGAACGTGGTGTTGGTGAAATTCGAGAAGCTGCCCGTGCCTGAAGTGAGCCAGAGTGTGCTGTTCGAGATGATGGTATTGGTGAAGTTCGTGTTCAGTATGGAGTCGTAGATGAACACGGCAGGGGAGGTTGTGCCGGTCGAGCTTGCGTTGTTTCCAACAAGCGTGTTGTTGCTTCCGTACACCGCGATCGCGTTGCTGGACGAGATGACGCTGTTGTTCGTGACGTTGTTGAATCCTCCAGTGATCCTGATTCCGGTGCTGGTCTTGTTGATGAAGTTGTGAAAAATCGAGTTGTTATAGGAGTCTCCTGAGATGTCAATGCCGATGCCGTCGCGGATGTCGTTTCGCGTTATCGTGTTGAACGACGCGTTGTTCCCATCGACGAGGTTGTAGAAGAACACATAGATTCCAACGGTGCCGTTGATGGTGTTGTTCTCAACACGATGGTTGTTCACGTTCTGCAAGTAGAATCCGTTCGCGAGAGTATCGCCCGTGAGGATGCGGTTGTTGGTGAAGTTGTTGAATTCGTTCGTCGGGCCCGTCGAGTATATTCCGTAGACGTCGTTGACGCCGCCGTCATGGATGTTGAAACTGTTGTTCGCGAACGCGTTGTACTTCGCCCCAACATGGAGGATTGCGCCGGTGATGTACACCGTCGCGCCGCCGCCCGGCATCTTCTGCGTTTCGACAATGTTGTTCGTTATGTTGTTGCGCGACGAGTTCTCCAAATCAATTCCGTACGCCCCAGTCGAGCTCACGTTCACCAGGAACGTGTTGTTCCACACGGTGAGGTTGTCTGAGATGTTGACTAGGTATAATCCGATGGAGCTCGTCGTTCCGTTCGAATACACAATGTTTCCCGTGACGTTCGACGCGCCTGAAGAGTCCCTGAACAAAATTCCCGTGCTCGTTCCGCCGACGTTGCCGATGGCGCGGATGGTGTTGTTCGAAATGCCAGCCCGGATCGTGCCGCCGTGCATTCGTATTCCGGCCTGGCCGGTCGTTCCGTTGGCGAAAATGGTGTTGTTGCTTATTCTGCTTGACGTGACAGCGCTGAAATTAATGCCGTACCCGTTTGCGCCCCCGATGGTCGCGTCCTGGATGAAGCAGTTCTTGACCGAAATGCCCGAAAGACCAGAAGCCGTCACGCCGGCGGCTTCGCCCGAGCCGGAGGTGTCGTACGTTATCGTGAAGCCGTCGCAGTCCAAATCCACATCGTTTGCGCCGATGGTGAAGCACGTGCCGGTCGCGGAGAGATCGGAAACCATAGTTTGGTCGGTGGTCAGCGTGTCGCCGCAATTCAAGCCAGCAGGGCTTTCGATTGTGGCAAAGCTTCGCGCGGCGAAGCTGACGTTGAATTTGAATTCCCCGGTTGCCGCGTTATAGCTGATTTCGGTGCAGTTTGCTTCGTTGCAGGTTGTCC